>NZ_JBXAOB010000002.1:0-3337 GCF_058802345.1 Pseudomonas sp. GW822-FHT02D10 | reverse complement strand
GTAAAAGCTTAGAAATGAGCATTCCATCGTGGTGATGGTGAATGTTGATTTCTAGTCTTTGATTAGATCGTTCTTTAAAAATTTGGGTATGTGATAGAAAGATAGACTGGACAGCACTTTCACTGGTGTTGTTACAGGCTAAGGTAAAATTTGTGAGTTAAATTGCGAATTTTCGGCGAATGTCGTCTTCACAGTATAACCAGATTGCTTGGGGTTATATGGTCAAGTGAAGAAGCGCATACGGTGGATGCCTTGGCAGTCAGAGGCGATGAAAGACGTGGTAGCCTGCGAAAAGCTTCGGGGAGTCGGCAAACAGACTGTGATCCGGAGATGTCTGAATGGGGGAACCCAGCCATCATAAGATGGTTATCTTAAGCTGAATACATAGGCTTAAGAAGCGAACCAGGGGAACTGAAACATCTAAGTACCCTGAGGAAAAGAAATCAACCGAGATTCCCTTAGTAGTGGCGAGCGAACGGGGACCAGCCCTTAAGTGGCTTTGAGATTAGCGGAACGCTCTGGAAAGTGCGGCCATAGTGGGTGATAGCCCTGTACGCGAAAATCTCTTGGTCATGAAATCGAGTAGGACGGAGCACGAGAAACTTTGTCTGAATATGGGGGGACCATCCTCCAAGGCTAAATACTACTGACTGACCGATAGTGAACTAGTACCGTGAGGGAAAGGCGAAAAGAACCCCGGAGAGGGGAGTGAAATAGATCCTGAAACCGTATGCGTACAAGCAGTGGGAGCCCACTTTGTTGGGTGACTGCGTACCTTTTGTATAATGGGTCAGCGACTTATTTTCAGTGGCGAGCTTAACCGAATAGGGGAGGCGTAGCGAAAGCGAGTCTTAATAGGGCGTCTAGTCGCTGGGAATAGACCCGAAACCGGGCGATCTATCCATGGGCAGGTTGAAGGTTGGGTAACACTAACTGGAGGACCGAACCGACTACCGTTGAAAAGTTAGCGGATGACCTGTGGATCGGAGTGAAAGGCTAATCAAGCTCGGAGATAGCTGGTTCTCCTCGAAAGCTATTTAGGTAGCGCCTCATGTATCACTGTAGGGGGTAGAGCACTGTTTCGGCTAGGGGGTCATCCCGACTTACCAAACCGATGCAAACTCCGAATACCTACAAGTGCCGAGCATGGGAGACACACGGCGGGTGCTAACGTCCGTCGTGAAAAGGGAAACAACCCAGACCGTCAGCTAAGGTCCCAAAGTTATGGTTAAGTGGGAAACGATGTGGGAAGGCTTAGACAGCTAGGAGGTTGGCTTAGAAGCAGCCACCCTTTAAAGAAAGCGTAATAGCTCACTAGTCGAGTCGGCCTGCGCGGAAGATGTAACGGGGCTCAAACCATACACCGAAGCTACGGGTATCACTTAGGTGATGCGGTAGAGGAGCGTTCTGTAAGCCTGTGAAGGTGAGTTGAGAAGCTTGCTGGAGGTATCAGAAGTGCGAATGCTGACATGAGTAACGACAATGGGTGTGAAAAACACCCACGCCGAAAGACCAAGGTTTCCTGCGCAACGTTAATCGACGCAGGGTTAGTCGGTCCCTAAGGCGAGGCTGAAAAGCGTAGTCGATGGAAAACAGGTTAATATTCCTGTACTTCTGGTTATTGCGATGGAGGGACGGAGAAGGCTAGGCCAGCTTGGCGTTGGTTGTCCAAGTTTAAGGTGGTAGGCTGGACTCTTAGGTAAATCCGGGAGTCTAAGGCCGAGAGCTGATGACGAGTGTACTTTTAGTACACGAAGTGGTTGATGCCATGCTTCCAAGAAAAGCTTCTAAGCTTCAGGTAACCAGGAACCGTACCCCAAACCGACACAGGTGGTTGGGTAGAGAATACCAAGGCGCTTGAGAGAACTCGGGTGAAGGAACTAGGCAAAATGGCACCGTAACTTCGGGAGAAGGTGCGCCGGTGAGGGTGAAGGACTTGCTCCGTAAGCCCATGCCGGTCGAAGATACCAGGCCGCTGCGACTGTTTATTAAAAACACAGCACTCTGCAAACACGAAAGTGGACGTATAGGGTGTGACGCCTGCCCGGTGCCGGAAGGTTAATTGATGGGGTTAGCTAACGCGAAGCTCTTGATCGAAGCCCCGGTAAACGGCGGCCGTAACTATAACGGTCCTAAGGTAGCGAAATTCCTTGTCGGGTAAGTTCCGACCTGCACGAATGGCGTAACGATGGCGGCGCTGTCTCCACCCGAGACTCAGTGAAATTGAAATCGCTGTGAAGATGCAGTGTATCCGCGGCTAGACGGAAAGACCCCGTGAACCTTTACTATAGCTTTGCACTGGACTTTGAATTTGCTTGTGTAGGATAGGTGGGAGGCTTTGAAGCGTGGACGCCAGTTCGCGTGGAGCCAACCTTGAAATACCACCCTGGCAACTTTGAGGTTCTAACTCAGGTCCGTTATCCGGATCGAGGACAGTGTATGGTGGGTAGTTTGACTGGGGCGGTCTCCTCCTAAAGAGTAACGGAGGAGTACGAAGGTGCGCTCAGACCGGTCGGAAATCGGTCGTAGAGTATAAAGGCAAAAGCGCGCTTGACTGCGAGACAGACACGTCGAGCAGGTACGAAAGTAGGTCTTAGTGATCCGGTGGTTCTGTATGGAAGGGCCATCGCTCAACGGATAAAAGGTACTCCGGGGATAACAGGCTGATACCGCCCAAGAGTTCATATCGACGGCGGTGTTTGGCACCTCGATGTCGGCTCATCACATCCTGGGGCTGAAGCCGGTCCCAAGGGTATGGCTGTTCGCCATTTAAAGTGGTACGCGAGCTGGGTTTAGAACGTCGTGAGACAGTTCGGTCCCTATCTGCCGTGGACGTTTGAGATTTGAGAGGGGCTGCTCCTAGTACGAGAGGACCGGAGTGGACGAACCTCTGGTGTTCCGGTTGTCACGCCAGTGGCATTGCCGGGTAGCTATGTTCGGAATAGATAACCGCTGAAAGCATCTAAGCGGGAAACTAGCCTCAAGATGAGATCTCACTGGGACCTTGAGTCCCCTGAAGGGCCGTCGAAGACTACGACGTTGATAGGTTGGGTGTGTAAGCGCTGTGAGGCGTTGAGCTAACCAATACTAATTGCCCGTGAGGCTTGACCATATAACACCCAAGCAATCTGCTTGCTTCGAAAGAAGAACCAGATTGCGGTGTGTGAAGACGAAGTACACCGAAAGTTCGGAAAAACACACAAATCTATTACATACCCATTCGCTGGAGCGTGATCCGAAAGGAGAACGACCTGGCTACCGAATTTCTTGACGACCATAGAGCATTGGAACCACCTGATCCCATCCCGAACTCAGCAGTGAAACGATGCATCGCCGA